>JAUXRP010000016.1 GCA_030681675.1 Candidatus Planktophila sp. | reverse complement strand
GTAATATAGGGCTCTAAATACCGCTTCCATAATCCTTGGGGGTTTGTGCCGTTAGACTTTGGCTCTAATCTCTTTAAGGGGGAATTTCGTGAAAGCGGTAATTCTTGCAGGTGGTTTAGGAACGCGTCTTCGTGAAGAGACTGAGTTTCGTCCAAAGCCGATGGTTGAAATCGGTGGACGCCCAATTCTCTGGCACATTATGAAAACCCTTTCAACGCAGGGCATCAACGAGTTTGTAATCTGCCTTGGCTATAAGGGTGATTACATTAAGGATTTCTTCATCAATTATGAGGCCCGTACTCATGACATCACCGTAAAGCTAGGTGAAAATGAAGGGCTAGTTCAGCATGCTAAATCGAACAAGGAAAATTGGACAGTAACTCTTGCCAATACAGGATTGACGACTATGACGGGTGGGCGAATCCACTCCATTAAGCAGTATGTAGAGGGCGAAAAGTTTCTGTGTACATATGGCGATGGCGTTGCCGATATCGATTTAAAAGCTTTAACTACATTCCACGAATCCCATGGAAAAATCGCCACGGTCACAGCAGTGCGCCCTACAAATCGATTTGGGGCAATGCAGATAGATGAGAATGAGACAGTCACAGAGTTTGCAGAAAAGCCGCAGGCTGAAAAGTGGGTAAATGGCGGCTACTTTATCTTTGAGCCAGGAATTTTTGACTACCTGGATTCCGAGTGCGTGTTAGAGAAAGGGCCGCTTGAAAACCTTGCCAAGAAAGGTGAGTTGAAATCCTATAAGCATGAGGGTTTCTGGCAGCCAATGGATACTTTCCGTGAATCCCAGGAGCTCAATGAACTATGGAGCAACAACGAGGCACCTTGGAAAATTTGGTGATCTAGTTCTATGGCTAATTTTTTAAAGGATTACTCGGGAAAAAAAATTCTGGTAACCGGGCACACGGGCTTTAAAGGTGCATGGTTATCTAGAATTTTAGTTTTAGCTGGTGCCGAAGTTTTCGGTGTAGCGCTTGAGGCAGAAACTAACTCACTCTTCGATGTGGCTGGCGATTTAGGGCTAAAGGAGAGCAGCATTCTCGATATTCGCGATCGCAACGCGGTGGAGAATTACTTTACGACACATCGATTCGACGGAATTTTTCACCTTGCCGCACAGCCTTTAGTGCGCCGCTCATACAAAGAGCCGATTGAAACTTTCGATACAAATGTTATGGGGACGGCGCATGTACTAAACGCGGCCGTGAGCAATAAGGCCACGCACTGGGTAGTGGCGATTACTACGGACAAGGTCTATAGAAATGTTGAAAAACTGAGTGGGTATTCTGAGGATGAACCACTTGGGGGAAAGGATCCATATAGCGCTAGCAAAGCCGCCACAGAGATGGTTGTTTCAGCATGGCAGACGATTGCACGCCATGGCGCTGAAAAGATTATGATCGCCTCGGCGCGTGCTGGCAATGTAATCGGTGGCGGCGATACTGCCGAAGATCGGTTGATTCCCGATTTAATTCGTGGCTTTCATGCCGGTGAAAAAACCATTATTAGAAACCCTGAATCAATTAGACCGTGGCAACATGTTTTAGATCCACTAAACGGGTACTTAACTATGGGATCGGCTTTAATGGTGGGCCGTGAAATAGCACTTGCATTTAACTTTGGCCCAGGCGAAGAATCAAAGTTAACCGTTGCGCAGATGGCAGATTACGCATGCAGGCAGTGGGAAGGCTCAAAAGGGATCGAAATTCAGAGTGATCCATCGTCCCCACACGAGGCCGGGCTGTTGTGGCTCTCATCAGAGTTAGCCACCAAAGAGTTAGGCTGGAGCAATCGATTTGAAGCCCATGAAGCAATCCGCTGGACTATTGATTGGGAGAAAGAGTCAATGCACAGCTCCCCATTAGCGGCGTTAGATCGACAAATATTTGAATTCTACGGAGCACAGCGATGAAAAAACTGTCAGTCATCACGCCTTGCTATAACGAAGAGGTAAATGTAGAAATCTGTGCCTCGGAGTTAAAGAAAATTATGCAGGAGCAGTTGCCACATTACGACTACGAACACATTTTTGCCGACAATGCTTCAACGGATTCAACGCTTATTAAACTGCGTAAAATTGCAGCTGGAGATGAACATGTAAAAGTCATATCTAATAGTCGCAACGTTGGTCCATTTAGAAATATGTGGAACGCTATGAAGAGTGCAACGGGAGATATCGTTGTTCCACAGTTGGCCGCTGATTTGCAAGATCCACCATCTGTGATCCCAGAGTTTGTTAAAAATTGGGAGGCAGGCTTTTTAGTTACTTACGGTGTTCGCGCCAAACGTGAAGAATCGTTAGTTATGCGTTTTGCCCGCGGGCTGTATTACCGAATTATCAAAAAATTTGCCGCCGCCGTAATCCCGCTTAACTCAGGTGAGTTTCTGCTTGCGGATAAGAAAGTGATTGATTCGATTTTGGCCGTTGATGACCAGTATCCATATATCAGAGGGTTAATTGCACAAACCGGAGTGAAGAGCACGTCGGTTCCATATACGTGGGTTAAGCGCGAGCGAGGGAAGTCTAAAAATAGCTTTATTTCACTGATCGATCAGGCAATAAATGGTTTCGTTTCAACTTCGCGTGTGCCTGCACGTCTGGCCTTATTAGGTGGCTTTATTCTTTCGTTTTTTGGTTTTGCTTATGCTCTATTTACCGTAATCATGGTTCTAACTTCCGATGGAAGCGCGCCGGTTGGGATTCCAACAATCATCGTCGGAATCTTTTTGATGGGCGGTGTTCAACTGCTTTTTTTAGGACTCATCGGAGAATATATTTTGAGCATTCATGGGCAAGTACGACGAACGCCGCCAATGTTTGAAATCGAGCGTATTAATTTCAAGGAGAGATAGTGGCCAAGAAAAAATATGTAGCGCCTAAGCCCAAAGCCGTTGTTCAAGAGACATTTCCCACACCTATTGCCTTGGGCATCAAAGCCTTTGCACTTACAGGTTCACTTATTTTTATTATTCAACTTCTTCGCGGCTCGGCACAGAGTGAAACTCCTGACAAAGTAATTTACTTATTAGCAATCCTCATCGCCGGAGTATTCCTTCTTTTAGGTTTTTCAAAGTTAAGTAAATCCACTGGTAAATACCTGCATGGATCTTTGGCACTGCTTATCACTGCAATAGGAACCGCTGGGATCGAACAGCATGAACCGATAAATGGAGTGGTTCTCTCGAATCGACTGTGGTTAGGCTTTGGACCTTACACATTGATCCTGGCGTTATTTATAGTGCCCATTGTTTTCAAAATTATTGAATGGCGAACTTTAAATTCTGCTTGGAAAGCCGTTCTATCCACGTTATTTCTAATAAATGCAGTTTTAGTAATTCCGAGTTTCTGGCAAAGCGCAGCAACAGTTATCGATGCAGATCACTCCGAGTATGTGATTAACGAACTCTTGGCTCCAGTTGTTGGCTATTGGCCATACTCAGACTTCATCCCTCAATACCAAAGTTTTTATGGATTCTTCCTGAAGCCATTTGTAGGCGGAATGAGCGCCAGTCAAATATCGGATGTAGCTTTTATAGCCCTGACTCTCTTAAGTTTTGCCACTCTCATTCTCGGTGTTGTTATTGCGTGGAACGCTATTGATCGCAGATCTATAGCGTTAGCAACCGGCCTTGTAATTCCCTTCACCGCTTTAACTCAGTTTCCTACACGTGAGGGATATCTTGGCTCAATTGCTGCCTTGCTTTCAGGACTTTCAATCCGAATATTTCCCGGACTTGTCTTAATTGGCCTGTTAATTCTCCTGCTTCGGAAGAGATCAGAGAAATCTACGGTTAAGCGAACAATTGCTTTTCTGGCTTTCGGATTTTTATCTGGGGTAACTACGTGGCAGTCTCAAGATTTTGGTATTGCAGCAGTGGTGACCTCATTTTTAGTTATCGCGTTTGCAAGTAGCACTCGATTTTTGGAGATTAAAAATACAGGCATAGCATTAATTGGATTTATTCCAGGGTTCGCTCTGTATCCAATCATCGCCGGTGCTGCCGGCAAAACTATCGACTTTAAATACTTTTTGTTCTTCGCTCGACAGTTTGGCTCTGGTTTCGGAGCTGAACGAATTCGTACGCCAGGTCCGGTGCTCTTTATTTTGCCATTAATAGTGCTACTTGTGGTAGTGCATGGAATATATGTCTATCGCTCTAAGAAGAGCGCGAGTGAAGCCGGTGACTATTCACTAAACGCCTTGATTGGCTTTGCTTTTGGACTCTGGTCGCTCTTTGGTTTTACGTATTACCTCAACAGATCTTACGCATCGGGACAGATGCAGATTCTCTTTTTACCACTGAGTATTTCTCTTGCAGCATTTGTTGGAATACTAATGAAGGATCCAATTCGAACTCTAGTATTTGGAAATTTACAGAAAGGCTTTCTATTCTCACCACGTGCGATGAAAGAGAAAAACTTTGCCTGGGTACTTCCGTTGCTCCTGATTATTTCTATCCCCTTTGCCTCCCTTTTGCTCACTCCTAATCCAAGCGTTGAGATGAAGCGAATTGATGAGGCGAAAACTGCACCGCGATGGCCAAAGGCAACTATTGTTGCCTCAGTTGCCGATGCGAAAATTGCAGCGAAGTATGCAAAAGATCAAGGTCTGACTATTGGTTTCTTCGGGGCATCCTCTTATTACGTAGAAAGAGAGACTGGAGTTCAATCGTTATCAATTTTAAACTCTCCCTTTGATTTATTTATGAGTCAGACCACGGCGCAAACTTCGTGCGATTATATAAACACAATTAATCCAGATGTCATTGTCGTCAGCGATGAGGGTACTAATCTCTTTCAGTTTGAGGGTAAAACGCTTTGT